>NZ_CP098814.1:0-25782 GCF_036825535.1 Parasalinivibrio latis | reverse complement strand
GGAAGAAGAAGCTGAACGCCAGAAACTAGCCGGGGAAAAAAGCCCAAATGACAAGGCTGAACTGATCTACGACCTGGTTGCCCAGTTTGAGCCAGGACAAAGTGGAAACCCTTCTGTTGAAGAGCTGAACGGCATGATGATGTATTCAGCGCAACTTATGCAGAGCGGCAGGGCTATGGATGCTGCGTTTATGGCTAAGTTTGGGCAGGCGATGAGTGAGGCGTTGGAAAACTGATAATCAGGACCCCTATTTACAGAAATAGGGGCTCTTGGTTATTTGTGGTTACGGTAGTTAGCTAGCTGAGACCTAATAAACTGTTCCGCTTCGTCCTGTGAGCACAATTTTGGAAGTGATGCCGCATTGTCTAAGGTTTTTGGACCATATGAAGCTTCCCCGTTAATCCAGATATTGTAGTAATCACTGGGTGTGAGGCTATCTTGGAATAAAAGACGTGGAGCTCCTTCAGTTTCTACCAAAACGAACTCCCGAGTTGAGGGGAGGGTGGTAAATCGCTTGTTTACACTCCTTTCAGCAGCAGCATCTTGTGTAAGGCTTTCTAGTTGTGATTTCGTAAAGGTATACATAGCGAACCTAAGCAATTGTAAATCGACGGGAATTATAAATATATAATATAAAAAATCAGTTATAGTGCATTAAAAATGGCTTGTCGAACACAAAACAGCCCTTTTCACTTATCCCTGAAATAAACAAGACCGCATTCGCGGCCTTGAATTCGAATATAGAGTCAGGCTCAGTCTTCAAATAACTTGAATAGACCATAACCAATAGCAGCAATCGCCGCTACTGGCGCTGCAGCAGTAATTACAGCACCCGCAGCCATTCCTCCACCAACAGCACCACCAATTGAAGCCATCCCTGACGCTATTGCGGCACCACCGGCGGTGCCTGCTGTACCAGCCGTAGCAGCCAATGCCGCACCAGTAGTCCCAGCAGTGGCTGACATAATAGTAGCCGCTGAACCACCCACTACAGCAGATGCTGTCGATGCAGCCGTAGCTCCAGTAGCTGCTGCTCCAATACCGCCGACAACTGTAGACCCTTTTACTTTTTCGCTCATAAGCACTCCATACAACAGAAGTACTCACCAAACATTGATGGGTACTTCTTGTTGTACCACCAGTGTTAGGACTAACTTATTGATATAAATCATATATTTCATCATATAATCAGATGGAAAACTGAGTTTTATAAAATGAAAAGAGATAACAAGAAAGACTGACGTGGTATTGCCTCGAAGAAGCCACTAACCGACGCAGTAATTGCGAGTATATGTTGTTATTTAATCTCATTTTTGAATCGCTAATTCCCATAGATTTAACTAATAATTTGATAACTATTTTTATTATCTTTAGCTTTGGACATCATGAAGGACGAATTTTCAAGTGGTAATTTATCTAAAACCGAATTATATAATTTAGTGAAGTTGGGAGTCATTAATGAAGTTAAAAAGGAAATAACTGAATGGGAAAAAAACCGCCTAACTGTAATAGGTGTTTTCGTGACCATTTTAAGCTCTTTTGGATTATTTCTTTTAATCCCACAAAGCGTCAATAGCAGCATTGACACATTAGTAAAAGAAAGAATTTCACCATTAGAAGAAGAAGTGCGTTTAACCATAATAAAAGCTAATGTAGAGGCGGGAAAAACCACTTATTTAGTGAATGAATTAAAAAGAAGAATTGATGAATCTATTGAACATCTAAATTCAAAGTCAGAGACATTCTTAATCAGTTTAAACGAGGAGCTGAATAAAGCGAGAGAAGAAATATCAACTCAATTAACAAAAATAAAAGAGACATCAAAAAGTACTGCTAATCAATTAAATGATTCAATTATTAATGCTAATACGAAGTCAGATGACATGTTAAAAAAATTAGAACAAGAGCTCGAACAAGCAAGACTCGATATTTCAAATCAATTGTTAAAAGTAAATAAGATCGCAAACAACACCGATGAAGAACTGAATAGAATACAGGAGCTTAGCAATACCATTAGCAACACTATAAAAAAATATGAAGAAGACATTACAAAGTCAAAACTGGCAATTCAAAAGGAGATTTCAGGTTTAACGTTATCGATGACAAAGATCGAAAAAGAAACATCAGCAAGCGATAGGATTTTATCTGGACTATTAGCTGAGGTTGAGCATGGTAACATTGATGAAAAAATAATTGCTGTTACTGCAATTGGGCAAAGAGGAGTAAAATATTCACCAGCGTTACCTAAGTTAAAAAACTTATTTTCTGGAATTTCAATTGATGATGTGAATTCTAAAGAAGATAATTTAGCAACTGCCACTGCAAAATCTATTGCCCAGATAGGGCAAGAGGATTCCATTGAGTTCTTAACAGGTTTTGCTTTAAATGAAAATAACTCTTTCAATCATAAAAGTTCCGCCTTAGATGCACTGAAATATATAGGGATAGTTACCGTGGATGGGATGAAAAAAATCGAGACCGCATATTTATCAATGGATACCTTTCTATTGCACTGCGAAATAATATCAGGATTAAACCGAATGAGTACAGATTTTTCATCTAGTAATAAAAATATTATAAATATAGCTATAAATATAGCTAGAGAGGGGTTAAAGGATGACAATTGCATTATTTATTCCGCTTTTTTCATTAAAAATAAATTGTACAAGAATGGGGAGGAACTACTGCCTGATATTCAAGCTGCTTTGGCGGTAGAGGACAGTGAGACTGTTAAGGAAGTGTTAAATGAATCAATAGTGGCAATAAACAACTATAGAAAACAAGGTGGCTCACTATGATATGGTTATATAACAATTAATTATTGGGATGTAATCCGACACAAATCAACCTAAATATGTAAATATTAAGCCTCTCAAGTCACCAAACTACACAAACTGATCGCAACGCCATGTTCAGCACAATGCGCCGGATGAATGATCCGTTATGTTCGTATGTTGCAGACAAATGACATAAGGACAGCGCCTATCAGAGACAGGGACGTGTAGAAGAAAGCGGTACTTGTTGTTGCAGCAACAACCACCGACATAGGAATGAACCAGAATAGACCTTTCATTCTGCCCCTTCGCTGGGGTCATATCAACTCGTCCCCATTGAACCACATCGCAAATTTCAGGAAGCGTACCTGACCTGGTCGTTGCGGGTATCCCCACGCCAGCGACATAAAAAAAATGGGAGGCCATCGCCAACCGGCGAAGAAAGAAAAGGGTACGTGACAACGTGATGCCGTCTTGACGGGGACGTATTGCCGCCCGGCTACGGCAGCAATAATAAGCAGGTTAAGGCTTACGGGTGATGTAAGAACAGCTGTGCTGTCAGGTATGAAATGTAAATCTTACATTCGCAAACCAGCACAGAAACGGAAAGGAGTGACGCCCTGACCTGCAGCGGTACTGGCGAACCGTGCGACTATGCCCAGCCCAAACTAATCTGTCGCAAAACAATCGCACCTGATAAAGCACCACGTTGAAAAGCCAACAATAAGTATCAAAAGGCGGTACGGAAATTGATTGACGCTAACGCATTAGTGTTGCATCACCCAGCCCCCGTCATAGATACCTTTTTGTCCTGTCCGGATTAAACGGTCGAATATCCCGGACATGCCAGGTACCAGATCAGGGTAGGGAATAGGGTCATTTTGTTTACCCCTAACGCTTCGCGTGTTTTTCTTTTTTTCTGTGCGGGAAAAACCGGTGTTTACCGGACGGAAAAGTATTGATACTCAGACATAGCAGACAGGCCACACAACTAAAATTACAGCCTACCGAACCGCAGAGACAGAACAATGAAAAGTATAACGCTCTTCCTGATGACACTCGCTTTTGCAACACCGGCTATCGCAACGCCCGGCACATTTACTGCCGAAAAGGAATGCCCTTATGCAAATCGCATTAAACAACTGACGGATGATGGCCTCCCAACTTTGCAGGTAGGGAAAACATATAGGGCTATCCAGTACAACAACAGCAAGCAAGAATTTATCCGGATAAGTATTGAAAAAGGAAAGGACAAGTGGACAAGAACAGAATGCGGTAAACCCGAGGGAGCCATTTCTGCAGGTTCCTCAGGTAGTCACTACAGCAACCACAAACCAGGAGATTTCGCTTACTACAAACTCGCGCTCAGCTATTCCCAGGAATTTTGCATAGTCAAAGATGACCTAAAACAGGACCAGTGTTCCCGGGAGTGGATAGTGCATGGTTTATGGCCGCAAAATAAAACCGGATGGCCTAGAAAATGTAAAGTCTCCCCTGAAATGGAGGATGAAATCAACAAAGCAGAAATTTACAGGTTTATGCCTTCCGATTACCTGATTGGACACGAATGGATAGAACACGGTACCTGTTCCGGATTAACCCGTTCTGCTTACTACGCGCTAACCGGAGAGCTCTGGGATACGCTCAAACTTCCTGATCTCAATGCAAGAGACTATACGAAAGATGGGATAAAACATGCAGTTACCAAGCTAAACCCCCAACTTACAGACGATATGATTGAGCTGGCTTGCGATGAAAACGGGGGCCCCAAAGAAACACTTGATGAAATCCGGGTATGCTTTACCAAAGACAAAGAATCTAGACCCTGCTCCGAGTTTGAAAACTCATGCCGCAACCCAATCAAAGTGAGAGAAATTGAAAATATTCACTAACAAACACCACAATTACACCCCGGATTGAACCTCCTCGATAAAGCACCCGGCAGCGGTTAACGCTGCCGGTGTCTTTCCCTAACCTTACCCGGGTTACAGGGAAGGAAGATGCGATTTTTAAAACTCCGCACGGACAGCAAAAGAACAAGAAAAGACGGCAGCGCCTATGTCACGCCACTGATAGTGGACGCGCCACGGCGTTATGCCCCCAATACAGCCCGGAAAGAAACCGCGCTTAAACGGAAGAAATGCCAGCTGATTACCGGCGCGCATGATTCCGGGAAAACGCGGTGGCTTAACCGGCTTTTCGAGGCACGCACCAACATATGGGGCACTAAACCACAGCCGGTACGGCTCGACGGCCTTATGCCCCTCTCAAGCTGGGTGGAAGTTCCCGGCATAGACAGCTGGCACCGGGAATGGAAAGCCGAAGAAGAAAACCCGGTTCCCTGGCAAAAGCTCAACTTACAGCAAAAAGCCGACACGCTTTCTGAATACCTGGCTGACACCGGCGCAATGTTATTCCTTGATGATGCGCATAAGCTTACCGGCAGGAAAGCCCAGGTAGCCCGGAAGTGTATGCTGGCGACACCACTTTGGTTGGTTGCAGCCAGCGAAGAGGGACGGCTCCCGCCGTCTATCCGGCCACTTGTTGAACGCCGGGACCCGCAGCGCACCAACCTTGAAAGTGACGTGAGTTACGACACAACCCGGATACTTATCTGGATTCTCGTTGCCACTTGTATAGCATCCGGCGCATGGGAGGCCGGAGCCGTTCTTGGCGGATTGCAGATGCTGGGATCCGGCCGGAGGGCAACCCGTGCAGACTAAGGCGCTCGTATTGACAGCCTTCGCTTGGCTGCTTATCACCCCGCACCTCAGTGCCACGGAAGGCGAGGGCGGGGGATGGCCTTTAGACTTTTCCTGGGACAAAACCGGCACCGAGCCGCCACCGGATGTAAAGCCCTACCAACTCCCCACGCTTCACGGCAACAGCCCACATTACAACACCCCGATATCAGCCTTAAAAAAAGCACCCAAGCCGGACCCGGATGCTATTTACCAGGCAGTAATGAACTGCTACCCGGAAAAGAGCAAATTCAAGGTGGATATAGACCTGGTCGCCGGGCTGAAATCCAACCTAGACCAGTACAACAGCACCGGCTGGCCGGAAATCAGCGAGCACTACATTGGCCTTGTAGGAAAGATGCCGCTTTACAGCAGTACCGAACTGTCCCGGGAACGGCAATGGGAATACCAGCGCCGGACGGCTACCGCCACCGCTGTGGCCCAGTTTGCGGATGCACTCGCAAGCCGGAACCATGCTTACCGGATGATGGGGCTGTATTTGTCGCTTGAGGCCCGGGCGCAGGCAAGGGTAGCAGAAGGGGTAGCCGTCGTAGACGAACAGGTAGGCTTTCTTGAAAAAGTCGCCACTGCGCAGCGAGACATTCTGCAGTTTGAAGCCAAAGTGACGGAACTCCGGCTTTCACTGGCGGCGATGTGTGACGATGCAAAAGCCCCCAATATCAACGCCTATCTAAAACAGCTGGCATGGCTTCCCCCTGGTTACAAAGGCAATGCCCAATGAGATGGTTCAGCCATACCCTGATAGCCGGGGCAGTTTGTGCGGTGATCTCCCCGCCACACGTTGCGGCCTGTGTCGCCGGAGCCACAGCGCCGGACTGGATGGAGTGGGTGGTCAAACTGACCGGGAAACGTACCAAACACCGGGGGCCGACACACATTTTTACCCACTGGCTGATCTTCGCACTGGCAACCACTTTTATATGGGACTGGCACGGCCTGCTAACTGCATTCGCCTGGGGCGGGGTAAGCCATATCATCACGGATGCCATGACCGTCTCCGGCGTACCTTTCTCCCCATACAGTGACCGCAGATTTCACCTTTTCGGCGGCCGGTTCCGTACCGGCGACCCGGTGGAATATGCCATTGCCGGTGCCGTTGTCGTTATCTGTATCGGATTTTCCCACCTGACAGGGGGAGGCGGTTTTGCCCCCTTCTTTTACGACTGGGGCGGCATGTACGAAAAGGGACTGATTGACGGGCTCGAATGGAAAGCTAACCGCTTCCGGCTTATCTAAGGATAAACATGGACACCAAAAAGAACGGATTCACACTGATGGAGCTGTTGATTTCAGTGGTAGTTATATCGATATTGGCCAGTGCAGCTGCGCCAAGTTTTCTCTCATTTCACGAACGCCTGAAGATGGACAGGTTCACGCAGGAGTTTTCCGGGTTCTTCACACTCGCCAAGAGTGAGGCCATCATGAAAATGAACCCGGTCTATGTTCACCTGGTCTCGATACCCAAAACCGGTACCGCTTCCGATACCTGGTGCATTATCGCTACCGACAGTGCTACCATTCCGGCCTGTTCAGACCAGGCATTAACCACCATTGCAGGAAAGAACCACAGCGGTCTGACGCTTACCCGCCTTGCCGATACCAAGGTATTTGTACTGGACCCGGTGTGGGGACGGGCAGAACAGACGGACGGTACCCGGATAGTAGGAATGGATTTACTGACCTACACGCAAACCGGCACAAAGACAGCGAAGGCAATGATTAAGGCGCTGGGAAAGCTTCGTTTTTGTTCAGATGGTGGGGAGTTTGGGATGGTTGGGTGTTAAACAGTGATTAATATTGAGTAATATTGAGCAATATTTATGCGTTATGCGTAACGCTGCAAAACGCCCTGAGCGCGACACAGTGAATCGTTAACAGCAAAAGAAGTGAAATGGGATAAACAACATTAAAACGCCCAACAAGGAGCCTTACAAAGCCAAATATCGACACATTCACATGCGATCTACCACAAAATGCAGGGAAATGTTGCCATTTTAAAAAGTCAAGCCTTTAAACGCTGATCCAAAAGCTACATTCCAAAAATGTGATCATCATCAAGACATTGCTATTTAAATGTGCTAAATTACCATATGTGAAGATTTAACTAAATTTCCTGTTGCATATTCCATTCGACTAATGCTAAATTCTATCTTGTTGAGAGATGGGATTTTTTTGCGTATTTCCAGACATAAAAAAACCCCGAAACGCATCAACGTTTCAGGGCTTTCCTGCTCATCAACAACAGCGGTATTACCATCTGTTGTGATTCACGATTAGACAACGCGAATACTACACATGGTGATACTTACATTCAAATCATTTTTGATTTATGGAGTAATACCATGGCGCTTAAAATGCCAAATATTCGACCAGCACCTCAAGGATTTAGATGGATTTTCACGAGATTTCGTCGAGTGAAAAACTCAAATAAAGTTCTTGATGCTTTTGACTACGGTTACAAAACCTGGTGTTTTCTGGTTCGTTCAAAGTGACGCAAAAGAGGGGAAATTCCCCTCTTTTTTAATTCTGAGCAACTCACCGACTACACGTACTTCTGAAGCCAGCCATGTCCATTTCAAATGAAGTAGGCATTAAAACCGGCAACCCATAAGTAGCTGACAGCAGCTTTATAGCTGAGAACTTCCACCGCAACCCATGCCCTAGCCCAGAGCAATGCTGTTCCCCTTTTTTTGTAACTCTTCTAGGCTTTCCCGTCTCTTTGGGATACTGCAAACCAAGTTCATCTAGATAGCGATTTACTTTCGACCAATGTAATCCTCCTAGGATTTTTCCCATCATAGCCGGAGGATAACTGTTAGCGGATTTATAACACCGTAAAGCATGCAGTACCGCATCGCTGTAGTACGGTTCTTTTCCTTCGTTAAGTAAAGCATCCTGTTTTACTAAATCGCGTATTTCTTCTTCTATTTGTCTCATATCTACTTCTTTATTTTTGGTATATGGACTGAGGCTTTCTTAAGCCAGCCATACATCAGCACTTACTTTTCAGATAAATACTCCGAAAAATCTGAGACAGATACTAGAGAAAAGACATGGAAAATCACCATATTTTTATTTTGCAATCAAGAAGATAAGTCACTTTAAAACAGCGACAGAAAATGCAATCTTAATCACTGTGAAAGACGGTTTTTTACCCAAGCTGTTAACACCTCACCACCGGCAAATCCCCCCACCGGGTTGTGTACTGCGGCGAAAGAAAAGCCCGCCGCATTCCCCATTTCGGATCTATCCCCTGCGCTGCCATAAACACCGCACCGGTACCGAAACGCCTGTTGAGCACATCAAACGCATTCATCAAGGCCGGGTTGCCCGGTTGTGTATCGAACAAATCCGGCTGTACATGGGCAGCACTGACCAAATCAACCAGCCCTACCCCCACCTTGTAATACCGGACACCTTCCTGGAACAATGCAGGGACCAGGGACGCCACCGCCTTTGTAATTACCGTGGTATCGTCAGCCGGGAACGGGAACCGGTAAACCTGCTTAAAGCTTTTAGGGCGCTCGTCATAGGGAGAGTTACCGGCAAAGACCATTAACACCGAACACAGCGACCCCTGAGCCCGGAGTTTGGCGGCGGCTATCCCGGCGTGTTTACACAATGCCTGGCGCAGCGAATCGAACTCCGTGATCCTCTCCCCCATCGACCGGGTGGAGAATATCTGCTTCTTATCAGCCCGGGCAGCATCCCAGCCATTGCACACCTCCCCGTTCAGCTCCCGGACTGTGCGTTCCACTTCCACATTAAACGACTTCCGGATAAGCCCGGGTTTGGCCCGGGAAAGCTGCAGTGCCGTTTCAATACCCTCGGCCTTCAGCCGGGCTGAAATCCGGCGGCCGATTCCCCACACATCCCCGGCTGCCATCCGGCTCAGCACCTCTACCCGCTCAGCTTCCGTATCCAGCACACACACGCCCTGGTAACCGGCCATTTTCTTGGCCGCATGGTTAGCCGCTTTGGCTAACGTGAGCGTTGACCCCATTCCCACACCAACCGGCAGCCGGCACTCTTTCCACACAGCCCGGCGCAGTTCCTCTGCATGAGCCCGTAAGTCCGGGATAGCCCGGCAGCGGTGAAAAGAAAGGAAAGACTCATCAATAGAGTAAACATGCTGCTCCGGCGCAAAGCGTCCGATGACCTGCATCATGCGGTCAGAAAGATCACCATAGAGCTCATAGTTGGACGAACAGACAATTGCCCCGGCTGACTCACACCTGGCCCGGACTTCAAAGAATGGTTTGAACTTCTCGATACCGGCTTCCCTGGCCTGCCGGTTCGCAGCCACTACACAGCCGTCATTATTGGAAAGCACAATGACCGGCTTTCCCCGCCAGTCAGGCCGGAATACCTGCTCTGCACTGCAGTAAAAGGAATTGGCGTCAACTAGCGCGAACACAGCAACGGGCTCATGCGGTGACAGCGGACAGAACGGATCACCACTCCCTCAATGGTAAAGGTATCGTGCCTGCCGATTGGTACCGGCGGATACTTGTCACTGGCAGAGACCAAAAGCCGGTTAGGAAAGTCCAGCAACTTACAGACAAACTCCCCGTTGAAGTTCGCCACAATCACATCCCTGTCCCGGGCCTGGACATGCCGGTCCACGATAAGAATATCCCCGTCAAAGATACCGACTCCCTGCATGGAATCCCCGGATGCCCGGCCTATGAACGTCGCACTTGGATGCTCTACCAATAACTCATCAAGACTCAGGGGAAGCTGGCGATAATCTGCCGCCGGGGACTCAAAGCCGGTGATGCCGGCACTGGCAAAAATGGGGATCACGTTCATGTTAAATTACTGTATATATAAACAGTAGTCATTCTAACGCAACTTGTCTCACACACAAGATCCGGATTTTTCGACAGCGGGAAATTTGTACAGCATCAACAAGAAGCAGGATGTTGTGTAGGAAAATTGAGCCGCATTACTTAAAGTCTTAATTATTGTGCGAATGACCTACGCCATCAAAGTCATACTCCAAACTTGACCAATTGATTGCCACTTCAAAAATGAACAAGTTACAAAAGAGTGTTGGCTGGCTTGGTGCAGTGGGTGCAGTGGGTGCAGTGGTGCTTTTTTTTACACAGGCGCTTCCTTACGTAACGGGAGAAGACAACCTACCAGACTTGCTGACAAAATTGGGATTTATGAGTAATGAACCTCCTAAACCTTGCAGACACCCAGCCCACGGATTAGAGCAATATCTCAACAGTAAACAAGAATCCAAAATCTCTGGTTTTCAAAAAGGCGGTCCTTCAAGAGCGGATTATTGCGAAGCCCAGCGTGTTGCAATTCAAAACTCATTAACTGAAAAAGGGAAAGTTACCTTACAGAGTGCCGTTACCAGCCACAAAACAAAGTTCACCCCTTTCAAGCAAGATTATTACTCCCATAACTGTACTTTTCTTGTTGAAACAAAACCTCTGTACAACAAGCAAGTCAGTGAGCATTGCAATAATCAAAATTAGGTAAACGAAGAACTTATGGTATTTCCTTAACAACATCAATTCTTGCAGAAAGTTTTGCTTGGTATCCCGCATCTCCTCCTATGACGTTTCCAAGTAAAGAAATTTCGTATGCTCTATCGTCTATCTGTATGCAATTCACAGACGAGCTGTTAAATCTGATTTTATCGTATCCATTTTCATCAATCAGTATTAAACCCAACCCCTCATATCGCCAAGAGTGCTCATTTGGGTTGTCATAAATCCCAACCAAACCGTCGCTACGTAGCTGAAATTTACTTGTTAGTGTTCTGCCGGGAACTCTGGAAAACTTCCAACGAATATCATTAAGGCTTCTTAAACTTTCTAGCACCGTTCTTACATTCCTACATTCTTTAAAAGGGGACTCTCCGCTCGAAAAAACACCCATCTGATAAAGAGGGAATCCAACAGTAAAAACGGAAGCCAGTATGGTTAACATTCTCTCGACTTTGTTCAAAGTTGCCCATTTATCGACCCCAGCCTGCTTCCATTTGTTTATTAATTTCATATTCATTGTTCCTAGTCACTATTCCTCAATAGCCTGTCACTACGATCAACAAGAAATAAAAGCGTAATGAAATAGCCAAAGGCAGCATGTAGCAATAATTAGATGGCCATCAAGCTGTTCGACGGCTAAACGAGCCAGCCCGCAGCTTAGCCTCGAAAGTCATATGTTTAGCCGATAGAGTGGCTGCCATACCCTCTCTGAAACTACAAAGCCGGGCTGCCCCGGCTTTCCTTACACCTAAACAACTTACTAAGAGCACATGGATTACAGCCTGGTATTCAACCCGGTCAGCTCCGTAAACACCCCTTCCAGCATGTCACAGTAAACGCCAGACAGAGCGCCTTTTTGCTCACACCTGAACGACCAGCGACAAAATTTAAACGCCGTGACGGTGTAAGTATCCGATGGATCAAGCACCACCCGGATGCGGTTAATATCTTCCCGGGCAAACCGGGCCGGTAAATCAAACTGCAACCCGGGATTATCCAGCGCGACAAATTGCCGCGCCCCGGTCATCGCAGCAAACCGGTTTCCACCCAGCTGGTTAAGAATGGTCTGGGCAACGTTGAGATGGTACTTAGCATCAGTCATTTTCAGCCTCCCACTCTTCCGCCGCTTCAATGAAGCAATCAAGATCTGCCACAGTGGCAATAACCCAGCCGTACTGCCTGAGTGCCACATTCAGCGCCGTCACCATTTCCAACACACAGAGGTTCAGTTCACGTAAGTTGCTGTAGGTTCTGAACACCCAGTGATCCATCGCTTCAGCTTGAAACGGACGCAGCCCACTCATTGTTGTAGAGCCTGAGTGATGCAACGGTGATACGTTGCTCGCCGGGTGTGGCTTAGTGCCGGTTGGTTGCGGAAAGTTTGAGTTAGACATGGCTTTTCTCCCTGTTTTAGTGGTTTCTCATCGCCGTTTTCGCCTGCCTTCCCGGCTGCATTTAAGGTTCTGGCGGACAAGGGCGCTTGCCGTTCACTTCACCCTTTTCCGCCAGGTTCTTAAATGCGACGGATTAAGAAGGCGTCGGGAACGACGATGAGAAACCACAGGGAGAAAACCGAACAACGAAAACGGCGCGGCCTTACCGGCACTTTGCCGCACACGGCGAAAGCTCTTGCTCTTGATAGCCCTAGTAGTTCAACCAATTTCTCGGCCTCGTGCCTCCCTAATACCCACATGGAGTACGTGGAGCACAATGGATTACATTGAGTACATTCAGCACGGCGAGCACGCAAATCGATACGAAACACGTTTTTTATCAAACAGATAACTCTCATTTAGTGTAATGTTTATTACAATTGAGTATTTTTCACGTAAATATTCATATAAACTCGCTTTATGTGTACGGATATTTAAGGTGAGATAACAACACCTATTTCCAATTACTTATCTTTGATTTTCAATAACTTATACGTGATAATTGTTTTCGTTGGAGGGTTGGTATGAGCACAAGAGGAACAAAGAAGGGAAGACAAACATTAGCTCAAAAACGAAAAAAGATGAGGGACGACCTTTGGGCTGATGAAATCAACTTATTAAATCTCTGGAACCGAACCGAACATGATGGATACACCACAATACCTCGGACTATGCCCCAGATATTCCGAATAATGGATTTATGGGCAGGTAAAGGCAAACCAGTATCGGCAACATATTTCACTCTATGGTGCAACGTACATGATGAAAGCTACTTGGAAATCAAAGACAAGGACCGGTTTGCATTTGAATCTGGATTTTCAGGAGAACGAGCAGTTACAACTTGGACAACTCGTATGAGAATCTTGGCTGAACTGGGCTTCATATCAGCAAAAGAAGGGGCATCGGGAGAGTTTAACCACGTGTTAATACTCAACCCATTAGAGGTGATAAAAAAAATGTATCAAAGCAAAACTAAAGATAAGTACTACGTCGCGTTGAGAACTCGCATGAACGACGTGGGGGCAAGATTTGTAGAGGAATAATACTAATGAGCAACACTATAGACTCCACCCAACTCGACCTGATTACCTTAGGAAACAAAAACCAAAAGAATAACTTTATTGTTAATCCTAGAACAGGCCGGCTCTCTTTTGGCCGAATACCACCAAATAACTTGGGCGTAGCTGAGGGAGAAATTTACCTAAAGCTTGGATATATCGGATTTGGCCCCCAAAAGAAAGGAGCTTATGGTGCAAGACATATCTGGGAAAAACACCAAATAGACCTAAACTTGGGTAACCCACAAGACATTGCGGTACGACTATTAGATATTATGGCCGTAGGCGTTGATATTTTGGTAGATTTCAGCGCAAGACATAACCCGGCTAGACCTGTTATTCTCAATACATCTGTTGGCAGAGTGGCACTAACAGCAGAGAGTAAACAAGGGGTACCATGTTATTCTATTGTTTCTGCATATGGAGCGAGAAATGCACCTGGCACTGTTATTGGGACACTAAAAAAACCAAGCGATTGAAAATCGTTTGGGTTCTCTAAAGTGATAGCTCGTGGCCTCTCCTTAGCTCTATGGGGTCGGAGATCACAACCTAAGTTGTGCAACTATCGAACAAACCTCCTGACAGGTTAGCGACAATAGCATAGATTTGCATTAGTCAGGTGACAAATACTATGAAGCCCTTTCGTTTTTAATTATACCTGTTGTGACAGCACGGTCAATATAATATTTACCCTTTTCTTTTAGGTATACCCCAACGCGACTATCCTACCCCACATCCAAAACTAGCAATGTGACCACTTAAATGCGACACTAATTATTGCGACCACTTAAATGCGACTTTGGCGGCAATAAGGACTGAAACCATGTTTATCCGCGCTTACCTCCGGGCATCTACTGATGAGCAAAATGCCCAACGGGCAAAAACCACCCTGGAACAGTTTGTTTCTGAACATGGTCAACGCATTGCAAGCTTTTACACCGAGAATATCAGTGGTACCCAACTTGCCCGGCCCGAGCTGCAGCGCTTACTAGATGACACCCAGGAAAATGACGTTCTCCTGGTTGAGCAGATAGACCGTCTTACCCGTCTGAATGATACCGACTGGAAACAGCTAAAGCGGATGATTGAAGAAAAAGGTATCCGGATAGTCAGCATGGATGTACCAACCAGCTGGCAAGCGCTGGACAATAACGCCCTCACCCACAATGACCCCATCATCAAAGCCGTACTCGATGCTATCAACAACATGCTGATAGAACTGATGGCCGCTATGGCCCGAAAGGACTACGAGACAAGGCGAGAACGCCAGCGCCAAGGTATTGAAACAGCCAAAGCCGCCGGCAAATACAAGGGCAAGCAAGCCGACCAAGAGCGACATCAAAAGGTGAAAAGCTACAGAGAGAAAGGGCTTAGTCTAAGAGAGATTGCAGAAGCGACCGGATATAGCCGGTCGCAGGTTTGTAGGATATTGGCTAATTGATCAAGCTATAGTTGGATTGCAAACCTACTGGTCCAAGTAAAGCCTGAATTAGTCTGATACGCATAGTCAAAATCAGAAATAACCAATAAAATCAAAAAGTTAAAAAACCAGCTTAGTGTACACTCACACTCTTGTTGCCGCGCGCGGCAACAAGAGTGTGAGTGTACACCAGTATAACAGTAAAATCAATTACTTGTTAATTCACACATCCACGGAACTACTTGTTATCACATAGAAGATAGATAATAGCACCATAAATAAATATTCAGTAACGACTATGAACACATTCTCTTTGATATCTCCTCAAGTACTTTAATATCTAGCCGCCCCTGAGCCCACCCTTCCGCAAACGGTATAGTGCTTGATTTTGGCAATTGATCCATCTTCAAGTCCTTAATTCGAATCCTAGATGGTAAAGCAGCTCCTTCACCAACAAATATTGCCTCCTGCTGAGACAAAATAGGTAATGCACCAACCATTCCTGAGAGCCCATCAGGCAAAAAGCGAGCTACATGTTGCTGATCAGCTGCATTTGTGAGCCTCAATACTACCCATGTACCACACTGAGAGATCACCGTACTATCAACATCAGCAGGCCGCTGGCTTACTAACATTAAACCGATACCATATTTGCGACCTTCTCTTGCAATACGTCTAATAGCGCCTTGCGCAGCAGCATACTGAGCCTCACCATGATCAGGTACATATCTGTGGGCTTCTTCGCACACAAATAAAATAGGGTCTTTTTCCTTTTCTTCCTGAGTCTGGAATACTTTATATTGAAAAAGTAGCCTTGCAATTAGCGCTGTAAGAGGGCCTGCTACTTCATTTGGTAATCCTGATATATCGATAATTCTAATATCTTTTTTATCTTGTTTCGGAGCCCCAACGAACTGATTTAATACATCATGTAGTTTCACTTCATCATCTTCGCCTTTCCAACATTTCATCATGAAAGAAAGCCGGGTATCTCTTCTTAGAACTTTTAGTTTGTCTAAAACAGAAGGTACCGGAGATTTAGATAGCTCGGATTGTGGTAAGCTTTCATGTACACCTCTATTGCTAATCCTCGCACCTTGGATAAATTTCACATGCCTCTCAAATTCATCCAAACAAAATGCCCTAGGTTTATCCCGATCAAACTCTAAAATATCTGATGTTTCTTTTCCTTCACATAAATCAGGATCATCAAAATTAGTCAAGTGAGTTAAAGTATCTCCACCAAACTGTGTAGGACAAGGCTTAACAATTCCAGAAGCAACCATCCTAGCGTGAGCAAGTGCTTTTTGAACAACATTATTTTGGCTCGTTGCACTGCTTTCGGTTTTTCCAATAATCAAATTAGTGAATTCTTCACTAGACATTAACCAATATGGTAATTTTATTTCTTCCTGTTTATCTTGCTCTGAAGCAATATTATATGCGCGGTATTGAACAGACCGTTTTTCAAATGCCGTGCCATATTCGCCATGTGGATCGATAATTACTATCTGTGGAGATAATTCCGATTCATTATGCTTGTGAGAAAGTACACTATGTATTATCGCAGCAACCGTACCTGACTTTCCAGAACCTGTTGAACCTAAAATAGCACAGTGCATACCAAACATTTTATTAATATTGGCTCTGCAAGCTGTAGATTCTGATGCGCTGTATACTCCGAAAGTTACCAAAGGATCAACTTGTTCATTTTGTGCACCTTCGGCAGAACGGTATACCCAAGAAACTTCTTCGTTTGTTAGCAAAAATACGCCTTGTTGAGGTAAAGGGTAGGTTTTAATACCGCGCCGGAACGATAGCTTATGTTTTACCGTATCCCAGCAGCCTTCAGCCAATAATTGCACTTCCATTACTCGTTGATCAGATTCAGCATTTACAGGCTTCCCAGCCTCGATCAACTCTTCTGAGCGCATTCGTAACATTGTTACCAAGCCAAAAATTACTTTTCTACCATAGTGAATTTTAATCATGCTCCCGATTTGACCTATCGAATAAACACGACCATCGTAAGTTCGACTTAATTCCGAAATCTTGCCAGATATTTCAACTTTGATATTAGTACCTGAAACTTCGACAACCTGTCCAATCCTTAATTCATCAACCGGCGAAAACATGCTATACCCCACAACCATTTTTTAAAATTGAAGTTACGCCTTTGAAGGTCCACCAATCATCATCTGTATTTATCCTTTTTAAGGGCCCAACCTTACCGACGTATAATCCAGCAAAAGAAGCGATAATTACTCTCTTGCCAAAACTTGAATTCCTCCATTTTTCAAGACAAATAGGAATGTTATTTCTACATTCTATAAATGCAATAAGAACAGTTTTATTTTCTTCTTTTGATAATGCAAATTCAATCTCGTTATTTATATGTTCATCACCAAAGCTATACCCACAGACAGAAAGAACATTACTATTGCTAGAATTCAGGGATTTTCGGAATATGTCAAACTGTGAGGAAAATGGATCCTGCTGAGTGGCAATATACTTTGTAGCTTGAGGGTAAATTAAAACTCCTCGCTTAACTTCAGGATAAGAGTCATTACTTCTAACTCTCCAAACATGGCCTTTCTCACAAAGGAACCAGTCGATAGAACCATGCATTTTTATTAAATTCGCACGTTGACCAATATAGGGAATAGGTTCACCATATCTTTGAGTTCGGTGTGCTACAGCTCCTCCACTAAATCCGTCCCAATAAGGAACTTTATTTAGTGCCAATGCGTCTTCTAATAAAGTATCGTAATTAGTGGTGAAAATATTTACCGTTTTTCTTCTTTCATAAACGCCAGCAGAAGCATGATTAAATAGGATATTTATAAAATCAAGATGAGCATCGATTTTTACAATTGGTTTTGATGGCTCACCTACAACATCATCCCCACCATCTTTACCTTCAATATATCCACATCGAATAACGTTAGATATGGAGTTTAAAATGATATTATGAACTTCTTCAAGCCGAGAAAGAGCTATATCTTTGCCATCAAGTGCAATTTTCTTTTCCTTGCTCCTTTCAGCCAAGGCCGCATAGTCACCGAGATGGCTGAGCACGTGTTCAATATGACATTCTTTTGGTAATTCGCTGATTAAAGGAACTACTATTTCGCGGTAAAGTTGTTCATGATCGGTCTCTAGATCCTTTTTGACCTTGTTAGTTAAGGGATACATTAAAGGTAAATTGGCATCAAAACTAATTCCCGCTCCCATCAACCAACTTTGCTCACTACACTTTAAGTGCTCCTCAATCTGAGAAAACATTTCTTCAGCTTCTAGATTTTCCATCAGTGACCTTCTAAATGATGCTCATCGTTTTATTAGTTAAACGACTTGTTGTAACAGATATGAATACATTAATGTTTCTATAAACGACTAGTAGCACAGATCTAAACACTCAGATTACAATATACTACAGTGTGCATATTTAAAGATTTGATTTACTCCTCAGAAAACACGAGATAGTTGGAGATTTACATTGCTCTGGACCTCTGTTGCAAAACGTATTTATAGATGGAAATTTAAACAACAGACGCAGGGATTTGTAAAATATCAGCCGACTATAATTCGTACTATGGGCTATCCCCATAGTGTTGGAGCTCACAGGCTTGGCAATCGTCACAACAAACACCGCAACCAACCCGCGCTGCGCCCATTTAGAAACACCACCAAACCCAGACCAAACAAGTAAACGACCAACACCCACTTCCGCTGCCCTTTTTAACATGTGGGGCGCAGCTTTGGGCGGGTGGGGGATGCGGTGGCACCACAGAGGGAGAGAAAGGAACCGGGCTGCTTTTGTGGGGTGCCCGCTTGCGTGGCGACACAAAGCCCGGCAGGGCTAATACTGACTGGCCGGCTAAACCGGTACCTGCTATGACCGTTGGAGAAACAACCACCGGACCAGGCGGATAATTTAATATAACACTTCATAATGCGTAGTGGCCCAGACGCCGACGGCTCTGCCGGCGTTAGCGACGTAGCCATTGCGCATTATGCCGTGTGTTATGTTAAGCCCGGGAATATTTAGGAGCCCCTGCTTCTAAATATTCCCGGGCGTAATTAGCCGCCAACTCCCCCACTCCGCTTACTTACGGAGAAAAACTCTCCGGTGCAACTGTTACACGGTAACACCACCCTACTCTCCCGTACGGTCTTTGTGTCGTTTGCAAAGACGGTGCGCCGATCTATAGCTTTGCGAAGCTGAGCGCCCCAAGCATGGGGAAGGGGTTGGTAAGAAACAGGGCCCGGTTGAAGGAGCGGAAACGAACCCGGATGCCCTTTGGCCATGACGGTGCCGGGGATTGGTGCGCGAAGCGTACTGTTGTTTGTCCGGCGTTTACCGTGATGGCCGGAGGGTGTATCCGGGTGAGGGAAAGCGGATGAGGCCGGGCGGCATTATTCTCATTTTTTACAGCTCGATTATCAATTCTGAGCCTTCATTGCCTTTCAGTCTGTTCTATTACAATTGGAATAGAACAAGGAACGGAGATAAAGCTGCTATAAGTAATGCGTAATACCCCAATAGGTTTCGGTATCAAAGTAAAAAATAGGTGATGATATGATTGACCCTTCTGATATGTCACAAGATGAATTAGATCTGTGGTCTGACATTAACAACCCAAATAATGATGCAGATATGGATGACTGGGCTGACGCTCATAACCCAAACAATGACGATTATTTAGGTGATGACTAAGCCTATGGCCGGGGGGAACAGTACCCCGGCATTTATCTTTATAGCAGGAGGGATTCCTGGCTCGTTATCCAAAACGCTTAATTAAGTTCCCCATTAGATGACATAGTTCTGTTCGATATAGGCCCGCAACGTCATCCATCCTGCACCAATTGTCATCAGTCCAGGTGCAACAGCTATCCCCCACTTTAAAACCAGAAACATACTTAAAGCCTCTGCAAACGGGGAACCGTCTTGCATCTGGATTGTGAGTACGAACCTAACGGCAAATACAGTCAAAACAAACAACGCAAAAGTAATTAGCAATCCTAGTTGCCACCACACATCTGTCACTTCTCTTGCTCTTTGACCGAATTGCGCCGCATTGTTGTATTTCTTAGCCATGAATCCTCCCGTACATTTCCGCAATTTCAATCCTTTGAGAAAACGGATGCAACCAGGAATGGAGGCATTCACGATCACCTTCTCGAATTAACGCCCACTATAGGAACCAAAAAAACAGGAGGATTTCCACATGACCATCTATCTGAATATCACCCTTAACATCGGTGAACTTTGCTGTGCCCTTTCTATGACTACCCTACTCTCCCGCACGGTCTTGGTGTCGTTTGCAAAGACGGTGCGCCGATCTACAGCTTTGCGAAACTGAGCGCCCCAAGCATGAGGAAGGGATTGGTCAGAAACAGGGCCAGGCTGAAGGACCGGAAACGAACCCGGATGCCCTTTGGCCATGACGGTGCCGGATATTGGTGCGCGAAGCGTACTGTTGTTTACCCAGCGTTTACCGTGATGGCCGGAGAGTGTATCCGGGTGAGTGAAAGCGGATGAGGCCGGACGGCATCGTTAATGATTGCAATTCTAACTAACTATTCTTATTTCAGAAAATGTTATTGCATCCCCTACTTTATTATTGACCATATTGGATAGGGATTTAAAAACTTTAGAGTAAACAACTACGTTATGCTCTCCTTTAAGTCCTGCATTAAATTTACACTTCTTACTTGAATTACTACACCATCCCCAAAAGATCTTATATCCGGCCTTATTCAGAATGGAAACAAACGTTTCCATTTGTTCAATTATATCTGTTTTCTCATAATCACTAGAGAATACAACTTCAACCTCGATAAATTTTTCTTTACTAAATAGAGATGTAAATGTTGATATCACATTAGCAGAATGCGGAATTATGTCAGAACCACAATAACGGCAAACGAACGCTTCATTTTTGATTTTCTCAGCACAACGAGGGCACTTCAAAGGATTCACCTATTATAAATAAACATTGAAATCATGTGATTAAAATTATTTACATATGTTCTCGAAGTCAATAGATATCAATATGAACACCTATACATTTAAAACCGCTTTATATTTATTTATTATGAACGTTAATATTTCAACAAATAATATATTCCTAACTTATTATATATAAGCAAAACTGATATTTATCTATCACCACACCTCACTCACTTCACCTAACCCGGCATCACAAGCGTCTGCAACAAAGCTCGGGCCAATTTTGTATTCCTTTTTCAGAATCCCTATCGACCGTTTAGCTTCACTCAGTAATGACTTGTCACCAGCCAAATAGGTTTTCACATCTTCTAACAACATCCGGACAACCGGATCAGACAACAGTTCTTGCTTGCTCATTTTTCTTGGTTCTCTCAAGCCGGCACGAACTTATGTCATGCCGCTTTATATATTCGCTTAATGTGCTCGGTGCGGCCTCTACCAACCGGGCGGTTTCCCGGATGCTCAGACCCATACCGATGTACTTTTCAATCTGTTCGCGCTTGGGATCTAATTTAAGAGATTTGGCCGGGCCTTTGGGTCTACCCAGAATCATCCCGTTTTTCTTTCTCGCCGCCAGGGCTTCTTTGGTGCGCAGCCGGATAAACTCCCGCTCTATTTCTCCTGCAAGTCCAAGAACCGTGGCAATTATCCGAGCCTGCATGGAGCCATCAAGTTGCATGTTCTGCTTGGCAATATGAACGTTAAAGCCTCGGCTCATACAGAGCTCCAACACTTCGAGCACCTGCAGGGTAGAGCGGGCCATCCGGGATATTTCCGCAAAGATGATGGTATCGCCTTCTTCCATTCCTTCAAGCAACGGTCCCAGTCGCCTGTCCCGCCACTTCTTGGCTCCGGAAACGGCATCTTCAACAAACACCAGATTAGCTAACCCGACTTTGTTGGCGTATTCATAGATTCCGTGTTTCTGGTTTGCGGTGTCCTGACTGTCGCTGGATACCCGGAGGTAGGCATAGTTTGGCATCGATCTCTTCCTTTTTATTAGGACTGATCACTATGCCGTGGATTAATTGGATAAAAACCCTGAGAGCCCAGTTTATCGAAACAGATCAATAAACGTTGAAATAGGCTGAAACTTTTGGCGATTTCAGCCTGAAATTATTTAAATATAACTTTAAATATCAGATGGTTACATCAGAAATCAGAGTGGCGAAATTTATGATTTCAGATGTTTACTCAGCACAGCGGAAACCGCTTCATCCAGGTCATGAATCAGCTCTTTCGGCAAGCGACCAAACTCATAACTTACCATCCTGTCTTTTTGCTTACGCCTGGCAAAAGTGTCTTTTGTCGGGAAATCCCAGAGTTTTTCAGTTTTGCCCTTGGCCTTTTTCGGCGCAGAAAGCTGGCTTGCAGCTGCACGTTTATACGCTTTTATCAGCGCATCTTTAAATTGCTCAGCCGGGAGAGATGCATCTATCTCGTCTCGCTCGACCATCACCGCTGCAACCAGTGTTGGTAAATCCAACCCTTTATCGGTAAATACCGTAGCCAGTTCCAGAAACAGCTTGTAATCCGGATACGTCAGTTCTGCATGAACCGGGAAAACACTCAGCATATCAGCCGGCACAGAAGCAGCCTGAATAGCCCGGGTCACTTTGGCTGGAGACATTCCCTGGCTTTCAGCGATCTCTTTCTGGTTCATCCCGCCGTCACGCAGTGCCAGAAGACGCAGGCCCACCTCACGCAGGTTATGCTCCCGGGCTGTCTGAATATCGGCAGCAAGTTGACGGGCATCATCAAAACTGACCGACTCATCAGTCACCAGTACATCCAGACCGGTTTTCACAAAAAGTGCAGCTGCACGGCGGCGCGAGCCGTCCAGAATTTCAATCCGGCCATCTTCACGCTTGCATCCAATCGCCGGGAAGAACTGTTGGAGGGCGAGGGTACGGGTAATATCTGAAACGGACTCCGGTGTCAAAGCCTGTTGATCCCGGCCATTGGTTGCCATATCCACATAGGTTTTTTCAGCCAGTTCCCCGGCTTCAATTCGTACCAATGTGAATCGGGCTTTTTTACCGGAAGCCAGGGTAAAGTCCTGCTCGCGTCCGGTTGCTGCCGTCTCAGGTTGCAGTAACTGGGTTTCAAACTTCCGGCCGATAGTTTTACGTTTGTTCATGGTTTCGTTCCTTATTCAGACCGGATAAATTCGATACGGTCAAACACCGCTTTGGAAAAATCTTCTGTTGCAAGCCTTGCACTTTTCAGGGCATCGGCACTACCTGCATAGTTGCTCGGATTGGCAGATATCACCGTGTCGAACGATTCCCCGCAACGCTCAAAAGCATCAAGGCGGGGGAGGGCGACATCAAGCATATCCCCACCAAAGATCTCTTTGGCAAAGCTGTGACACAGTTTGTGATCGGCCTTGTTTGCCAGTTTGGACATAAACCCAATGCTTGCCACAAGGGAAGAGTTACAGCCGCTTTCTTCAATGATGGAGAACAGTTCCGGCAGGCGGGAGAGATACTTCAATGTACTGTGAAAATCGACCTGGGCCGGCGGGATAGGGGTCATCAGCAGGTTAGCGGATGCCAGTGCATTGATAAGGAAAGCATCAAGGTGAGGGCCGCTGTCTACAAAGATAAAATCATAGTCTCCGCGCAGTTTGTCGATGACATTTTCCTTCAGAACAGCATTCACATTCTGCTCCGGCAGGTATTCAGCACAAAGATCGTCCCACTTAGATGCGATAAAGGCATCTTCAATAGACGCCGGTATAACGTCCACGCCGGGCACACCGGAAGCGACTACGAACTCCTCAAGCAATTCTTCCCGGGAAACGTTCTGCAGCATTGCCTGCGCCGCCGTGGTATCGACGGAGCCAATCGCGTAGTTGTGTGAGAGGAACATGGTGGCGGATGACTGTGGATCGAGGTCGATAACCAGGATCCGTAAATCTTCCTGCAGCAGGTGAGGGTGAGCACGAAGGCCGTGAGCCAGCGATACGGTACTGACTGTCTTCGACACGCCACCTTTGAGGCTTCCGATACTGATAACAAAAGCGTCTTTGTAACGATCCCGGTACCGGGGAACCTGACGGTAAGCGTAAATGTCGATGATGTTCTGAATGCTCATAGCGTAAACCTGGGTGCTTCCGGCTTTACGCTTGGCAAACTCATAACCGTTTTCTTCCATCTCGGAAACGGTTTTGTCCACGATGGCTTTGGTCAGTTTTGGGAGCTTGGCAACGGTTGCTTTGGTGTAACTCTGATGGAAGTTACGGGCGTCCAGTTCTTCTTTCTGGTTATTGATTTGCTCAGTTAATGCCGACAGCATCCTGACAGAGCGCTCAGCAATCTTGCTGACCTGAACCTTTGTTGCGGACATTCTTTGTATCTCCCTCACATGCAGCATTTTTGCATTTACACTATAATGTTGCATGTTAGACAAAAGTTGAGCAAAATGCATGTGTTTTTGTACGAAAGAAGAAAAAAAAGATCTGTTGATTGGAGTGGGTGGGTAAGTTGGTAAATCTCTGATTTATCGACTTATCCACGCTATGTATAGCAGTATATGGATCTCTATTTGATCTATAGGATCTATAAAGTATATAGGGTGCTTAAAATCCTTTAGAAACAATAATATAGACGTGGTTTAGTTACATTTTTTTCTTTTAACTGATCATCTTTTTCTGTTTTATGATCGTTTTTTTCTTTTTATGGTTACACCTTTTTCTTTCAATTGATCTGTTTTTTCTTTTTAGGGTAACAAGATTTTCTTTTGTACAAGACAAACCCTGTGAACAAGGGCTTATGTCACCCTAAAGGGTACATATTTTTCCTTTGGGAAAGGTTAAGGTAACAGGTTTTTCTTTACTGATGCTTGTTATCACCCTGAATTAGCGTGATACTGGCTCAATAGGTAACAAGTTTTTCTTTTATATTCGGCATGAGCGGAAAAAAGTGTGACCTGAAACGCAGACCGGATACTGAACCGGAAAATGTTGTGACCCTTGGAGGGGTAGGTGAGTAACGAGAACCCGAAAACAATTCCTAACGAACAACAGGTTATTCTTACTGACAATACAAGGCAGTTGCCAGCTCAGTTCTTCAAGAAAAGCCATGACCTGCTGTTCAGCCAACTGTCCCTCAGCCCCCGAGAGCACGACATTATGGCGCTGCTCCTTAGCCGGCTGCACCAGGAGCACTGGCAATCCTTTATTGACGGTACAGCCATCCGTGCGCCTGCCTACCAGTTTAAGTCTGACGTTCTGTGTGACTGGCTTGGCGTGAAGAGTACCAACCTCTACAACACGCTGACTGGCCCGGCGGAAAGCCTTTCAAACCGTACCATTGGTATCCGCAGCCCGGAACGTAAAGAGTTCGATTTTATCAGCCTGTTTAAGCGCCTTTCATACAAGGATGCGGTGCTGACGATCATCCCCAATGATGAATTGATGAAAGAGTATCTGGGTGTGTCCCAGGGACATGCCCAGGTTGATCACCGTGTATTCCGTAAACTGAAGAAAGAACATTCCAAACGCTTGTACCCGCTTCTTTCCCGCTTCAAGAATGAAGCGCATACACTTCACCCGCAGACCATTGAGGAACTGCACGGCTTTTTCGGCCTGCTGAATGAGAAAGGACAGCTGATAAAAACCAGCTTTGCCAACAATAAGGTGTTCATTGACCGCTGTATCCGACAGCCTATTGAGGAAATCGCCAAACATGACCCGCACATCGAATTTTTGGTGAGTGAAGAGGGCACTTATGGTTACAAAGCGATTAAAAGCGGCCGTCGGATAGCAAAGGTTGAGTTTCTTTACCGCTGGCGCAGGCCGGTGAACAA